>NZ_NSFU01000050.1:0-1641 GCF_002294875.1 Mesorhizobium sp. WSM4312
GCCGCCAAGATCGGCGTATCGATGGCCAAGTTCGACGACAACTTCCTCACCGTGCTGCGCAACGGCATGATCGCGCAGGCCAAGGGCATGAGCGGCGTCGAACTGCAGGTCGAAGACGCACAGAACGACGTTGCCAAGCAGCTCGACCAGATCAAGAACTTCGCCGCTTCGGGCGTCGACGCGATCATCGTCAACCCGGTTGACACCTCGGCCACCCAAGCGATGTCGGACGCCGCCGCGGCTGCCAAGATTCCGCTTGTCTATGTCAACCGCGAGCCGGTCAACGTGAACACGCTGCCCGACAACCAGGCCTTCGTCGCCTCGAACGAAGCCGATTCCGGCACGCTTGAGACCAAGGAAGTCTGCCGTCTGTTCAAGGAAGCCGGCAAGAAGGAAGCCAATGTCTATGTGATCATGGGCGAGCTTTCCAACCAGGCTGCCGTGCAGCGCACCAAGGACATTGAAGAGGTGATCGCGACGCCGGACTGCAGTTTCATCAAGATCATCGACAAGCAGACCTCGAACTGGGATCGCGACCAAGCGCAGAACCTGATGACCAACTGGCTGTCGACCGGCAAGAAGTTCGACGGCGTCATCGCCAACAATGACGAAAGCGCCATCGGCGCCATCCAGGCGATGAAGGCCGCCAACATCGACATGAAGGCGGTTGTCGTCGGCGGCGTCGACGCCACGCAGGATGCGCTTGCCGCCATGCAGGCCGGCGACCTCGACGCAACCGTGTTCCAGGACGCGGCCGGCCAGGGCGCGGGCGCGCTGGATGCGGCGCTGAAACTGTCCAAGGGCGAGAAGGTCGAGCACAAGGTCTACGTGCCGTTCCAGCTTGTGACCCCGGCGAACATCGACAAGTTCCTGAAGAAGAACTGAGCCGCGGATATCGAGAGCGGCGCTGCTCAGGCAGCGCCGCTCCCCCTTCCCTCGGCGCCTGAAGGCGCTCGAGGCGCGACCGTGGCTGACGGAGGATAGAAGATTGGCACAGACATCTCATGGCGTCGGAGGGCTCACCTACGATGCGAAGAAGCGCACATGGCCGGCCGAATTCAATGTCTTCCTGGCGCTCGTCATTCTCGTCGTCATCTTCGAACTGATCGGCCGCATCTTTCTCGGCGACAGTTTCCTGTTCAACACCCGCAGCGACGTCTCGGGGATCTTCAACGAGGCACGCCTGCAGATCATCATCCTGCAGGTGTCGATCGTCGGCATCATCGCCATCGGCGTGACGCAGGTGATCATTTGCGGCGGCATCGACCTGTCTTCCGGTTCGATCGTCGGCGCGACCGCGATGATCGCCATGAGTTTCGCCCAGGTGGCGACCGTCAACGGCAATCCCAACCCCAAGGCGATGTTTCTGGCGCAAGGCTGGACCGACCTGCCCGTCATCGTGCCGCTGCTGGTGGCGATCGGCTGCGGCCTGCTCGCCGGTCTGGTCAACGGTGCCTTGATCGCCTACACGCGCATCCCACCGTTCATCGCCACGCTCGGCATGATGGTGACCGCGCGCGGCATCGCCAAATGGTGGTCGAAGGGCCAGCCGATCTCGTTTCCCACCGACAGTTTCGCGGCGATCGGCAAGGGCCTGATGCCCGTCATCATCTTCCTGTCGCTGGCCGTGCTGTTCCAGCT
>NZ_NSFU01000051.1:0-1551 GCF_002294875.1 Mesorhizobium sp. WSM4312
GTCGACCGTGAACAATCCGAGCCCTAAGCGGCGACCGGCTTCGGCCGGATTTGAAGCAGGGCAATCAAGAGCGACAAAAACCCCTTCAGCCACCTGAGCAGGAGGGAGAAGTTGTAGCCGGCGGCGGCCAGGATGGCGTTGAGGGTGTCGCCCTGCTGGCCGGCGAGGTAGTTGCGGCCCATTCTGTGTTCGCTCTTGATGTGGCCGATGACGGGCTCGACCGCCGACCGCCGTCGCATCTGGCGCTTGATGGCTGGGGTGACGCGGCGTTTCTGGCCCGCGGTGAAGACCCTGAGCTTGTGGCTCTGCGGTGCGTTGTGGCCGCGATAGCCGGCGTCGGCGAGGATGCGGCCGATCTCGTTGCCGATGGTCTTTTCCATGTCGGGGATGACGCTTGCCAGCGTGTGGCCGTCATAGGGATTGCCGGGCAGTGCTTTTGCATGCAGGGCGAACTGGCCGCCCCTGGAGCGCTTCAGCGTGGTGGCCACCGACACCTTCACCCCGAACTCGTAGGGCGCATGCGCCTTGCCCTTGCCGATGCATTCCACCTCGTGTGCGTGCAGGCTGTAGATCTTGCGGCCGCGCTGGCGCTGGCGTTGCTCGAGAACGGTGGCGGCCTGGTAGAGCGGCCATTTGAACAGCGCGTCCAGCCCCTGATCGCCGGCGATCTGGCGACCAATGTCGCGAATGGTCCGGCCGAGATAGGTCTTGAGCTTGCGTAGCGCCTTGTTGGCCCGCTTGAACTGCTTGGCGTGGGCATAGCGCTGGTGGCTGATCAGCGCCAGCTTGCCGACCCGCACATAACTCTGGCGCAAATGGAGACCCGTCCTCTTGGCCAGCCGCACCAGCCGTTCGCGTGCCCGATGGATGAGCTTGGCGTCGGTCGGGAACATGACGTTCTTCGGCTGCACGGTGGTGTCGACGATCACCTGGCGCGTGTCGGCCGGTTTCATCGCCCCGGTCTTGACCGCGAGGCTGAGGCTCTCCTGCAACAGCACCATAATCCGCTCCTCGCCCATACGGCTGCGCCAACGCGTCATCGAGGAGCGGTCGAACGGCAGCGTATGGCAAAAGAACGTCTCGCCGGTGAGATACTGGAAATAAGGGTTCTCCACCCAGCGCTCGCACAGCACCTCATCCGACAGGTTGAAGGTGTGCTTGAGGATCGCCAGCCCCGCCATCAGCCGGGTCGGCAGCGGCGGCATGCCGGGGCCGTCCGAATAGACGGCGCCGAAACGCTCCTCCAGCACCGGCCAGTCGATCGCCTGCGCCAGCCGCACCAGCTCGTGCTTCATGTTGATGATTTGGTCGAGCCGGGAGCGGAACAGGTCCTGCTCTCCCGTCTCGCGCTTCTCGCGTGGCCTGGACATTCGCTGTCCCCTCGATTCGCCGCCGCCGAACCGAGTGAATCACGCTCCGCGCCACAAGGGAATCGCAAAACCGAATTGCAGGAAAACAGCGTCCAAATACCGCTAATCCTGCAATTCCAAAGCCGCTATCCGCCTCAATCAACAGGCCAGATCAATGGCTTGCGGATAGTTCACGGCCGAC
>NZ_NSFU01000052.1:0-1482 GCF_002294875.1 Mesorhizobium sp. WSM4312
CGCGCCGCCACTTCCTGCATGTTCGACACGGTCTTCTCGAAAATGCGGTCATGCGGCGCAATGACGATGACCGGCATGTTCTCGTCGATCAGCGCGATCGGCCCATGCTTCAACTCGCCCGCCGCATAGCCCTCGGCGTGGATATAGGAGATTTCCTTGAGTTTCAGCGCGCCTTCCATGGCGAGCGGGAAATTGGTGTCGCGGCCGAGATAGAGCACATCCTTGTAGCGTGACAGTTCGCGTGCGATCCGCTCGATCTGCTCTTCGAGCTTGAGCACCTGGTTGGCATAGCGCGGCGCTTCCGAAAGCGCGCGCACAAGGGTCTTTTCCTGCTCCTGCGAAATCACCCCGCGCGCCACGCCGGCGCGCACCGCAAGCGAGGACAGGACAGAGAGCTGGCAGGTGAAAGCCTTGGTCGAGGCGACGCCGATCTCGGGGCCGGCGAGTGTCGGCAGCACCACGTCGGATTCGCGCGCCATGGTCGATTCGCGCACATTGACGACGGCGCCGATCTTCATGCCGGCCTTGCGGCAATAGCGCAGCGAGGCCAGCGTGTCGGCGGTCTCGCCCGACTGCGAGATGAAGAAGGCGGCATCATTGGCCGACAGCGGCATCTCGCGGTAGCGGAACTCCGAGGCGACATCGATATCGACCGGCAGCCGCGCATAGCGCTCGAACCAGTATTTGCCGATCAGGCCGGCGAGATAGGCGGTGCCGCAGGCCGAAATCGCCAGCCGGCCGATCCTGGCGAAGTCGAACGGCAGGTCGAGCGGCTTCGAGACGCCGGAGACGAAGTCGACATAATGCGCCAGCGTGTGCGAGATCACCTCGGGCTGTTCATGGATTTCCTTCTCCATGAAATGCCGGCGGTTGCCCTTGTCGACCATGAAGGAGGTCGACAGCGACTGCTGGCGCTTGCGCTCGACTTGTCTGCCGTCGATGTCGAAGATGGCGACGCTGTCGCGGCGCACCACCGCCCAGTCGCCATCCTCGAGATAGGTGATCGAATTGGTGAACGGCGCCAGCGCGATGGCATCCGAACCCAGGAACATCTCGCCGTCGCCATGGCCGACGGCCAGCGGCGGGCCGTTGCGGGCGCCGACGATCAGGTCCTCGTCGCCCTTGAACATGATGGCCAGCGCAAAGGCGCCTTCCAGCCGCTTCAGCGCCTGGTGCGCGGCTTCGACCGGCTTCAGCCCCCTGGCCAGTTCCCGCGCCACCAGGTGGGCGACGACCTCGGTGTCGGTCTGCGAGGAGAAGGCATAGCCGTCGCGCACCAGTTCGTCGCGCAGCTCGGAAAAGTTCTCGATGATGCCGTTGTGGACGATGGCGACGCCGTCGGAAAAATGCGGATGCGCGTTGGTCTCGTTGGGCACGCCATGGGTGGCCCAGCGTGTGTGGCCGATGCCGATCGTGCCGTCGAGCGGCTCCTCCTTGAGCCGGCGTTCGAGGTTGACCAGCTTGCCTTCGGCGCGGCGGCGG
>NZ_NSFU01000053.1:0-1341 GCF_002294875.1 Mesorhizobium sp. WSM4312
GGTTGTGTGCGTCAAGTTCTGCAAAAAGGGGGCGGCCATTGTGCTGGTCAAGCGGCTTGGCGTAGAGCGAGCTTCTTGTGCTCGCGCAGGTCGTCCATGTTGATGTAGCGATTTGCCTCCATCCAGTTTTCGTTGGTTTCGACGGCGAGCGCCCTGACCAGGCGCAGGCAGCTTTCGGCGTTGGGGAAGATGCGCACGACATAGGTGCGCCGGCGGATTTCCTCGTTGAGCCGTTCGAGCATGTTGGTGGACTTGAGATGCTTGTGGTGCTGTCTCGGCAGCCTGAAGAAGGTCAGCGTCTGTTCGATTGCATCCTCGGCCCAGCCTGTCAGGCGCGGATAGCGCGGCGACCATTTGGCCAGCCATGCGGCGAGATCGACCCTGGCCTCGGCGAGATCGCGCCGGTCGTAGAGCCAGCGCAACTCCTGCAGGCAGTCGTCACCGTGCTTGCGCGGCAGATGATCAAGCGCATTCCTGAGGAAGTGCACGTAGCAGCGCTGCCAAGCCGCTTCCGGGATCACCTCGCCGATCGCCGCCACCAGGCCGGCATGATCGTCGGACACGACCAATTCGACGCCCTTGAGGCCGCGCGCCTTCAGGGAGACCAGGAAGTCCTTCCAGGCCGAGCGGCTCTCGCGATTGGCCATCTCCACGGCCAGGATCTGGCGCCTTCCGTCCCAGTCGATGCCGACCGCGATCAGCACCGCCTGGCTCATGACGACGCCGGCTTCACGCACCTTCTCGTAGCGCGCATCGAGGATGAGATAGGCAAACGGCTCTTGAAGCGGTCGCCTGGCAAAGGCAGCCAAGCTCTCGTCCAGCCGCTTGTTGATGGCCGAGATCGACGAGGCCGAGAAGGCATGGCCGCACAGCTCTTCCGTGATCGCCTTGACCTTGCGGGTCGACACCCCCTGCACATACATCTCGGCCAGCGTCGCCACCAAAGCCCGCTCCGAACGCTGGTAGCGCTCGAACAGTTCGGTGGAGAAGCGCCCGGCCCGGTCCTGTGGTACCCGCAGCTCAAGCTTGCCGACGCGCGTGACAAGGGTGCGGCCGTAGTAACCCGAGCGATAGCCAAGCCGTTCCGGCGTCCGTTCGCTCTTCGAGGCGCCCACCGCTTCGTCCATCTCGGCCTCGAGAACCTCTTGCATAACCGCACGGATCACTTCGAGCAGTCCATCCGGATTCGATAGCAGAATGTCTTTGACGGCGGCGCTGGCGGTCTTACTCTCAGTCTTGGTCATGGTGGCGTTCCTTCTAGGGAATCGGTGACGTGAACAATCACCAGCCTGCCATGACCGCCCCTTCTCAGCGAATTTGCAGAACTCTCAGCACACTACC
>NZ_NSFU01000054.1:0-1287 GCF_002294875.1 Mesorhizobium sp. WSM4312
AAATGGAGTGCGCCCCTCGGAGCGGACAGGATCAAGCGGCAGTTTTGACCATCTTCCGGGCGTGTTGGTCTTCGAACTGTTGCGGGCTGAGATAGCCGAGCGCTGAATGCAATCGGCGGGTGTTGTAGGCCTCATCAATGAAGCGGGGAAGGTCCTCAGCGACGTCGGTGAAGGTTTCATAGGCCATCGGATAGATGGCTTCGACCTTCATCGTCTTCATGAAGCTTTCCGCTTTGGCATTATCGTAGGGATTGCCGCGCCGACCCATCGATCCAATAAGATCGTGCTCGGCGAGAAGATTGCGATAGAGGAGCGCGGCATATTGCGCCCCTCGATCCGAGTGATGGACGCAGCCCGGCGGCGGCTTTCGCCGTTCGATTGCCGCCTTCAATGCTGCAACGGTCAAGCGCGCGTCGATCGACCGGCCGATGGCGTAACCAACGACCTTGCGGGACCAGGCATCCAAGATGACCGCGACGTAGACGAAGCCTGCCGCAATCGCCACGTAGGTTATGTCGCTTACCCAAAGCCGGTTCGGGCCATCGAGTGTCACGTCCTTCGCCAGGTTCGGGAAGATCGGCAATTCATGATTGCTGTCCGTGGTGGCGATGAAGCGTCGCCTGATCCTGGGCTGCAGATCATGCTCGCGCATCAATCGTCTGATCTTCTTGTGGTTCACGACAATGCCGCTCTGCCGCAGCGCCGCCTGCATGCGGCGATAGCCGTAGGCTTCGAAGCTGTCGGAGATCTCACCCATCGTCTCGACGAGCGCTGTGTCATCCACGGCGGTTTCGGGCTGATCGTAGTAGGTTGATCGCGCGATCCCCATCAGCCGGCATCCTTCAGCGATAGAGACACCGCGGGGCCGGTGATCACGGATGTAGGCCCGCTTCTGGGACGTGGTGCGCTTTTCAGAGCCCCCTTTAGAAACTCGATTTCCAAGGCTTGCCGGCCTACCAGCCGCTCCAGCGCGGCGATCCGAGCCTCATAGGTCTGCATCGTCTCGGCCGCCGCTACATCCTCGTCGAAGGCGCCGGCCTCGTATTTCTGGACCCAGATACGGATCAGGTTACGCGCTAGTTCGTGCCGCCTGGCCAGACCATGAAGCGTCTCGCCGGAGAGGAACTCTTGCACTACCTGACGTTTGAACTCGATGCTGTGCGCGCGATGTGCAGTCATGGCTTCCATCCTTCGAAAGCCCGGCTTCCAAGTCAATTCTGCTTAGTCAAGCTGTCCGCTCCGAGGGGCGCACTCCAAAAACCGCTCACACTTTTCCTGGAATTGCTC
>NZ_NSFU01000055.1:0-1183 GCF_002294875.1 Mesorhizobium sp. WSM4312
CGGACATGAACTACCAGCGGTTCTTCGAAGAAGCGATTGACCAGCTCCACGCGGAGCGGCGCTATCGTGTCTTCGCCGACCTCGAGCGCATCGCGGGCAAGTTTCCGCGCGCCATCTGGCGCTCCAACGGCCGCGCCGAGGAAATCACGGTCTGGTGCTCCAACGACTATCTCGGCATGGGCCAGCACCCGGACGTCATCGCCGCGTTCCAGGACGCGGCCGGCAAGATGGGCTCGGGCGCCGGCGGCACCCGCAACATTTCCGGCACCTCCAACCCGCTGGTCGAGCTCGAGCATGAGCTTGCCGACCTGCACGGCAAGGACGCGGCCCTGGTCTTCACCTCCGGCTTCGTCTCCAACGAAGCCTCGATCTCGACCATCGCCCGGCTGTTGCCCAACTGCCTGATCATCTCGGACGAGCTGAACCACGCCTCGATGATCGAAGGTGTTAGGCGCTCCGGCGCCGAGAAGAAGATCTTCCGGCACAATGACGTCGCGCATCTGGAAAGCCTGCTGCAGGCGGCGGGGCGCGAACGCGCCAAGCTGATCGTCTTCGAAAGCGTCTATTCGATGGACGGCGACATCGCGCCGATCCGGGAGATCGTCGAGCTCGCCGAGCGCTACAACGCCATGACCTATATCGACGAGGTGCATGCGGTCGGCATGTACGGACCGCGCGGCGGCGGCATCACCGAGCGCGAGGGCCTGGCCGACCGCATCGACATCATCGAAGGCACGCTGGCCAAGGCATTCGGCACGCTGGGCGGCTATATCACCGGCACCAGCGCGGTGATCGACGCGGTGCGCTCCTATGCGCCGGGCTTCATCTTCACCACGGCGCTGCCGCCGGCGATCGCGGCCGCGGCCACCACCTCGATCCGCCATCTCAAGCACTCGCAGGCCGAGCGCGACGCCCAGCAGCGGCAGGCCGCGCGGACCAAGCAGATCCTGTCGGCCGCCGGCCTGCCGGTGATGGGCTCGCCAACCCATATCGTGCCGGTGCTGGTCGGCGATCCCGAACTCTGCAAGATGGCCAGCGACCGCCTGCTCGGCGTGCACGGCATCTACATCCAGCCGATCAACTACCCGACCGTGCCGCGCGGCACCGAACGTCTGCGCATCACGCCGACACCGTTCCATTCCGATGCGCTGATCGCCGAGCTGCAGGACGCGCTGGTCGAGAC
>NZ_NSFU01000056.1:0-1049 GCF_002294875.1 Mesorhizobium sp. WSM4312
TAGAGCGGGATGGGATTAGTGTCGGTCATATCCTGAGTTTTCGAAATAGTTTGAGCATTCTGTCGGTGTGACGCGATTGAGGGTCTGCCCGATTGCGTCGCAAACGGTTTCGACAGTGCGGCTTGCTGCCTTTCTCAGCCAGTGCTTGAGCTTTGAGAAGAGCTGTTCGATCGGATTGAGGTCGGGGGAGTATTTCGGCAGGAAGAAGAGCCTTGCGCCGACGGCGCGTATGGCGCGGCGCACCGCCTTGCCTTTGTGCGAGCCGAGATTGTCCATGACGACGATGTCGCCGGGACGCAGTGTTGGGACGAGCACCTTCTCGACATAGAGGAGGAACCTCTCGCCGTTGATCGGGCCGTCGATCAGCCAAGGCGCATCGATGCGGTCTTGGCGCAGCGCCGCCAGGAAGGTCATGGTCTTCCAGTGACCGTGCGGCACTTTGGCCTTGATACGCTGTCCGACCGGTGCCCATCCTCTGAGCGGCGCCATGTTGGTCTTGGTCCAGGTCTCGTCGATGAAGACCAGGCGGGCGGGATCGATCCGGCCCCGATACTTCGTCCACTGCATCCGCCGGCGCGCCACATCGGGACGATCCTGCTCGGCGGCAATCAGCGTCTTTTTTTGTGACTGAGCTTCTCGTCGTGGACGAACTCCCACACCGAATGGTAGTCGACCTTCAGGCCACGCTCGCCAAGTTCGGCCACAAGGCCGCGCAAGGTGAAGTCCTGGGCGCGACAGCGCTCGATCAGCCAATCGCGCCACGCTCCCGATAGCTTCCTCGGTTTGTAGCCGCCGACCTGACGAGGTGCTGCGCTGCCACTCTCCTCAACGCGCTTAAGCCACTCGATGGCCGCGCTATAGCTGACGCCAAATCGTGCCGCCGCCGCACGTCGCGACAGCCCTTCCGTCTTGACCGCAGCGACAACCCGCTCGCGAAGGTCCATCGAATATCCTGCCATTCATGCCGGCCTCCTACCCAGCATCAATGTTGAATCAGAACCAAGATGATTTGGGAATCCCACGACTCTTACAAATCCCATCCCGCTCTA
>NZ_NSFU01000057.1:0-1037 GCF_002294875.1 Mesorhizobium sp. WSM4312
CTAGGTGTGAGCTTTCGAGAGGTTGTCCATTCGGACCGGACCGAGGAGACTGGAGTTACCACGCTTCAGCATCCATCGGAGGGTCCGAATGAACATCCACAAGAATGCCCGTCTCACACCGCTGCGTCGAGAGGAGATGGCGTTATCGGTGATAGAAGGCGCTTTTTCCAAAGCCCATGCGGCGCGCGTCTATGGCGTGTCGGCCAAGATCGTGGCGCGCTGGGTCGAGCGCTATAAGACCAAAGGGCGGGCCGGCATGGTCGACCGCTCGTCGCGGCCCACCGTCATGCCGAGCCTGACCGAACAGTCCGTGGCCGAGCGCATCGCAGCCTTGCGTCGCCAGCGGCTGACCGGCAAGCACATCGCCCATGAGGTCGGCGTCTCGCCCGCCACCGTCAGCCGGGTTCTCAAGCGTGCCGGGCTGTCGCGGCTCAGGGATATCGAGCCGGCCGAACCGGTCCGGCGCTACGAGCGGGAGCATCCCGGCGAGATGATCCATATCGACATCAAGAAGCTCGGCCGCTTCAGCCAAGTCGGCCATCGTATCACCGGCGATCCGCAAAAGGGCAAGTCGCGCGGCGCCGGCTGGGAGTTCGTCCATGTCTGCATCGACGACGCGTCCCGCATCGCCTTCTCGCAAATCCTGCCCGACGAGAAAAAGGAGTGCGCCATCGCCTTCCTCAAGGCCGCGGTCGCCTATTACGCCAGCCTCGGCGTCACGATAGCCCGCGTCATGACCGACAACGGCTCCTGCTACAGATCAAAGGCCTTCGCCAAGGCCTGCCGCGATCTCGGCCTCAAGCACGTCACGACAAGACCCTATACGCCCAAGACCAATGGCAAGGCCGAGCGCTTCATCCAGACAGCACTGCGCGAATGGGCCTACGCCATTGCCTATCCGACATCCGATCATCGTGCCGCCGAACTGCCTGTCTGGCTGCACAGATACAATTGGCATCGTCCACATGGCAGCCTAAAGTCAAAAACGCCTATCAGTCGCCTCGCCCTGATCGAGGACAACCTGTTGAAGCTCCACA
>NZ_NSFU01000006.1:0-2500 GCF_002294875.1 Mesorhizobium sp. WSM4312
AAAAACAAAAACGGCCCGCTGGTTTGAGCCAGGCGGGCCGTTTTTTGATTTGGTTGCGGGGACAGGATTTGAACCTGTGACCTTCAGGTTATGAGCCTGACGAGCTACCGGGCTGCTCCACCCCGCGTCACCACTAAGCGAGCTTGCTTAGGATGTAAGCGCAAGCCTACGACTAGGCTGGCCTACAGATAGGTATATGGCTCACCAAATGAAAGGGCCGCTTACGCGGCCCGTGGTCCCTTGGCGGGCCATTTTCGTAGAGAGAAGATTTCACTCGATCCGGTTGGATGTGAGTTCAACGTGCGTTTAGCAGACCTGGCAGCGACCTACTCTCCCGCGTCTTGAGACGAAGTACCATCAGCGCTGGAGCGTTTCACGGCCGAGTTCGGAATGGGATCGGGTGCAGCCGCTCCGCCATAACCACCAGGTCGGCAAAACGCACGTTGTTCGAGAAGCTGTTTTTTGTGCCAAGGCGACGTTTGTGGCTTTCGGGCGTAAGCCCGCAAGCGCGACTGCGCGTCGCCGGTTTTCCGGCGCCCTCGCGGAGCATAGGCCCGTAAGGGCCGCTCATGCGTGAGCGCTGGTCAGACCATCGTGTTACACGATGGGCATAAGGAATGAGAACGATCAAGCCGATCGAACTATTAGTACCGGTAAGCTTCAAGCGTTGCCGCTCTTCCACACCCGGCCTATCAACGTGGTCGTCTTCCACGGTTCTCAGGGAATACTCGTTTTAAGGTGGGTTTCCCGCTTAGATGCCTTCAGCGGTTATCCCGTCCGGATATAGCTACCCTGCTATGCGGCTGGCGCCACAACAGGTCCACCAGAGATCCGTCCATCCCGGTCCTCTCGTACTAGGGACAGATCCTTTCAATATTCCTACACCCACGGCAGATAGGGACCGAACTGTCTCACGACGTTCTGAACCCAACTCACGTACCGCTTTAAATGGCGAACAGCCATACCCTTGGGACCTGCTCCAGCCCCAGGATGCGATGAGTCGACATCGAGGTGCCAAACAACCCCGTCGATATGGACTCTTGGGGGTCATCAGCCTGTTATCCCCGGCGTACCTTTTATCCGTTGAGCGATGGCCCTTCCACGCGGGACCACCGGATCACTATGACCGACTTTCGTCTCTGCTCGACTTGTCAGTCTCGCAGTCAGGCAGGCTTATGCCATTGCACTCAGCGAACGATTTCCGACCGTTCTGAGCCCACCATCGCGCGCCTCCGTTACTCTTTAGGAGGCGACCGCCCCAGTCAAACTACCCACCATACATTGTCCCGGACCCGGATAACGGGCCGCGGTTAGACATCCATAGTAATAAGGGTGGTATTTCAAGGGTGGCTCCACCTGAGCTGGCGCCCAGGTTTCAAAGCCTACCACCTATCCTACACATGCCACTACGAATGCCAATGTAAAGCTATAGTAAAGGTGCACGGGGTCTTTCCGTCTAACCGCAGGAACCCCGCATCTTCACGGGGAATTCAATTTCACTGAGTCTATGCTGGAGACAGCGGGGAAGTCGTTACGCCATTCGTGCAGGTCGGAACTTACCCGACAAGGAATTTCGCTACCTTAGGACCGTTATAGTTACGGCCGCCGTTTACTGGGGCTTCGATTCAGAGCTTGCACCCCTCCTCTTAACCTTCCAGCACCGGGCAGGCGTCAGACCCTATACGTCGTCTTGCGACTTCGCAGAGCCCTGTGTTTTTGATAAACAGTCGCTACCCCCTGGTCTGTGCCACCCTCCTCCACTTGCGTGGAAAAGGGTCACGCTTCTTCCGAAGTTACGCGTGCAATTTGCCGAGTTCCTTCAGCATAGTTCTCTCAAGCGCCTTGGTATACTCTACCAGACCACCAGTGTCGGTTTCGGGTACGGTTTATAAGGAGGAGCTATTTCCTGGAACCACGCAGCAGCCCGTTCAATCCGATAAGATTGGACTACCTCAATGATCCGTCACTACCTCCAAGCCCACGAATATTAACGTGGTTCCCATCGACTACGCGTTTCCGCCTCGTCTTAGGGGCCGGCTAACCCTGCTCAGATTAGCTTTAAGCAGGAACCCTTGGTCTTTCGGCGGGGGAGTCTCTCACTCCCCTTACGTTACTCATGTCAGCATTCGCACTTCTGATACCTCCACCACCCCTCACGGGTATGGCTTCATCAGCTTACAGAACGCTCCGCTACCGCTCGTGATTGCTCACGAACCCTAAGCTTCGGTGTATGGCTTTAGCCCCGTTACATTTTCGGCGCAAAGACCCTTATTTAGACCAGTGAGCTGTTACGCTTTCTTTAAATGATGGCTGCTTCTAAGCCAACATCCTGGTTGTTTTGGGATCCTCACATCCTTTCCCACTTAGCCATAACTTGGGGACCTTAGCTGTAGGTCAGGGTTGTTTCCCTTTTCACGACGGACGTTAGCACCCGCCGTGTGTCTGCCGACTAGTACTCCCAGGTATTCGGAGTTTGGTTAGGTTTGGTAATCCGGTGAGG
>NZ_NSFU01000006.1:7500-10000 GCF_002294875.1 Mesorhizobium sp. WSM4312
CCGTTAGGGCGTCCGGCTTGCCGATCCGCAAGCTGCCGGTCGGCTACAGAGTGTCAGCGCCTCCAGTGAGCCGTTCAGGCGGCTAGACTAGCGTCTTCCCGCAATACTCGAGTGCTTCCCATCCCATTCACGATGCGTTCAGGGCTTCAGGCGAGTTGAGCGAGGATATTGTCGACGATGCTTGGGACCGCACCCGCCGTGTCGATATCGATGCCAACGGGAAGATATTCCCGGCTTTGATGGTAGCGCAGTACCAGCCGCCGGTCGGCCGGATCGAAACCTGGCTCATTCGGTCGCCCATCTAATCGTCGGTTCAACGTCTCAACGTCTACGTCGAGCACAAACACCTTGTCGAATAAGTCCAGGAATTTATGGAAATTGCGCGAGCCGCCACAGAAGAAGGTGGCAGGATGGGTGGTATCGGCAGCAATGGCCCGGACCTTGTCGACGGGCCAAATCCAGTGCGCGTATTCCCAAACGATGCGCTCCTCGCCCTCGGGTGGTCCTGGCAGTGCCTTGCCTGTTTCGGGGTCGCCTACATAGGCCAAGACCCGGTCACCATGGACGACATGGTAACCCCGCCGCTCCAGTTCGGTAGCGACAGACGTTTTTCCAGTGCCGGAACCGCCTTCGATCAGATAGTTCTTGATTCCCATAACCGCCGTTTATCATGTCGTTCAAACCGGCGCGAAGAGAACTCTGAAGGCGCGAAGCAGCCGTCCCGTCATGGCGGCACGGGGCGCTGATGCAGGTTAAGATCCGGGGCCCCCGGCAAAAACAAAAACGGCCCGCTGGTTTGAGCCAGGCGGGCCGTTTTTTGATTTGGTTGCGGGGACAGGATTTGAACCTGTGACCTTCAGGTTATGAGCCTGACGAGCTACCGGGCTGCTCCACCCCGCGTCACCACTAAGCGAGCTTGCTTAGGATGTAAGCGCAAGCCTACGACTAGGCTGGCCTACAGATAGGTATATGGCTCACCAAATGAAAGGGCCGCTTACGCGGCCCGTGGTCCCTTGGCGGGCCATTTTCGTAGAGAGAAGATTTCACTCGATCCGGTTGGATGTGAGTTCAACGTGCGTTTAGCAGACCTGGCAGCGACCTACTCTCCCGCGTCTTGAGACGAAGTACCATCAGCGCTGGAGCGTTTCACGGCCGAGTTCGGAATGGGATCGGGTGCAGCCGCTCCGCCATAACCACCAGGTCGGCAAAACGCACGTTGTTCGAGAAGCTGTTTTTTGTGCCAAGGCGACGTTTGTGGCTTTCGGGCGTAAGCCCGCAAGCGCGACTGCGCGTCGCCGGTTTTCCGGCGCCCTCGCGGAGCATAGGCCCGTAAGGGCCGCTCATGCGTGAGCGTTGGTCAGACCATCGTGTTACACGATGGGCATAAGAAATGAGAACGATCAAGCCGATCGAACTATTAGTACCGGTAAGCTTCAAGCGTTGCCGCTCTTCCACA
The DNA here is from genome assembly GCF_002294875.1 of Mesorhizobium sp. WSM4312. Classification (NCBI taxonomy): domain Bacteria; kingdom Pseudomonadati; phylum Pseudomonadota; class Alphaproteobacteria; order Hyphomicrobiales; family Phyllobacteriaceae; genus Mesorhizobium; species Mesorhizobium sp. WSM4312. The sequence goes on from NZ_NSFU01000006.1 coordinate 8,957, forward strand.
CCCGGCCTATCAACGTGGTCGTCTTCCACGGTTCTCAGGGAATACTCGTTTTAAGGTGGGTTTCCCGCTTAGATGCCTTCAGCGGTTATCCCGTCCGGATATAGCTACCCTGCTATGCGGCTGGCGCCACAACAGGTCCACCAGAGATCCGTCCATCCCGGTCCTCTCGTACTAGGGACAGATCCTTTCAATATTCCTACACCCACGGCAGATAGGGACCGAACTGTCTCACGACGTTCTGAACCCAACTCACGTACCGCTTTAAATGGCGAACAGCCATACCCTTGGGACCTGCTCCAGCCCCAGGATGCGATGAGTCGACATCGAGGTGCCAAACAACCCCGTCGATATGGACTCTTGGGGGTCATCAGCCTGTTATCCCCGGCGTACCTTTTATCCGTTGAGCGATGGCCCTTCCACGCGGGACCACCGGATCACTATGACCGACTTTCGTCTCTGCTCGACTTGTCAGTCTCGCAGTCAGGCAGGCTTATGCCATTGCACTCAGCGAACGATTTCCGACCGTTCTGAGCCCACCATCGCGCGCCTCCGTTACTCTTTAGGAGGCGACCGCCCCAGTCAAACTACCCACCATACATTGTCCCGGACCCGGATAACGGGCCGCGGTTAGACATCCATAGTAATAAGGGTGGTATTTCAAGGGTGGCTCCACCTGAGCTGGCGCCCAGGTTTCAAAGCCTACCACCTATCCTACACATGCCACTACGAATGCCAATGTAAAGCTATAGTAAAGGTGCACGGGGTCTTTCCGTCTAACCGCAGGAACCCCGCATCTTCACGGGGAATTCAATTTCACTGAGTCTATGCTGGAGACAGCGGGGAAGTCGTTACGCCATTCGTGCAGGTCGGAACTTACCCGACAAGGAATTTCGCTACCTTAGGACCGTTATAGTTACGGCCGCCGTTTACTGGGGCTTCGATTCAGAGCTTGCACCCCTCCTCTTAACCTTCCAGCACCGGGCAGGCGTCAGACCCTATACGTCGTCTTGCGACTTCGCAGAGCCCTGTGTTTTTGATAAACAG